>NZ_QUDF01000037.1:0-577 GCF_003477535.1 Eubacterium sp. AM05-23 | reverse complement strand
ACCCTTTCCAGAAAGGCTACCCGCCCAAAGCGCCAGTCCTCATATTTAGCTTTTTGCAATACGCCCACATCCATCAGCACATCTACGGGTGCCGCATAGCCTCTTTTTTGGCATTGCCGGTACATCGAATCCTGGACCCTTGAAATCATCACCTGATCGGTCATTTTATTGCCTGCCATCGGGTAAAAGATACCTCCAGTTCTCTTGAATCTTATCTTGTTGATCTTATTATAGCTCATTTCTAACACGCCGTGTATTTTTTCTTTTGTATCCGCAGGGCAGAGATAGCCTGTTTTCACAAAAAATCAAAAAATAAAGCATACTTTTGATTTAAGCTATCTCTTTCCTGCAATATCAAAAATTCTCTTTCCGCAGGTCCACTTCAAGGCGGTTTCCCGCGCGTTTCTTTTGCCCATTCCCGTCCAGGCTTACCATTTATAAAATGGCGAAACACACAGCACAACATAGGAAGTCCCCCGATCCGTTTTTATTTCACCAGGGCTCACGATCTCTCTCCCTGTTACGACAGATTGGCACAAGTGGTCTACCGCACCGCCGGGCCCATTCTCTGCATCTG
>NZ_QUDF01000036.1:341-671 GCF_003477535.1 Eubacterium sp. AM05-23 | reverse complement strand
ACTGCACTCGACCTTCCGGAGAAGCATGAACGCGAAATTTTTAACAAAGCGCATGGCTTCTCCAATGCTATTCAAGGGGACGGCGTAGCCCCTATGTTCCAGCATCAACAGGCTAAAGACGAAACCCTTTACAAAGCCACCATAGACGCCAGACTCTCAATAACCCACCCCGATGAAAATAAACGAGAGTTTGCCATGAAAAAAGACACTGGTGACGTCTTATTCGTGAACTACAAAGCCATAATGAATCTACCTCACGAGCCTGTTCCTTTTGAACCTCGCCTCTGGAACATCTGCAAGGCTGAAGTGCAAAACACCTATTTGGCCAAG
>NZ_QUDF01000036.1:0-219 GCF_003477535.1 Eubacterium sp. AM05-23 | reverse complement strand
AACCCACCCCGATGAAAATAAACGAGAGTTTGCCATGAAAAAAGACACTGGTGACGTCTTATTCGTGAACTACAAAGCCATAATGAATCTACCTCACGAGCCTGTTCCTTTTGAACCTCGCCTCTGGAACATCTGCAAGGCTGAAGTGCAAAACACCTATTTGGCCAAGCCCATTGCTAACCTGATTAACGGCACCTTAAGGCAATCACCCGATTTCCC
>NZ_QUDF01000035.1:0-811 GCF_003477535.1 Eubacterium sp. AM05-23 | reverse complement strand
GACTATTAGAGCATAATAAGTTCGAGCGCACCAACTTGCCTCTTTCCTCACCTCTTGTTGTCCACGGAATCGCCGGCAGTGGTAAATCCACCATTCTGACCACCTTTCACCATCACTACCCAGCTTACCCCATATTCTCACATAGCCCTACCTTGCTTGACCCTAGCAACCGCATCTTCCAACAGTGCATCACCACCGATTCTGTGCCAGACGGCGCTATAGTCGACGAGTACAATTACAAATCTCTAGACTATTCCCGCTGCCTAGCTCTCTTCGGTGACCCTCTTCAGCTTCCGCACTCACTCCAGCCCCATTACTACTCCAGCCGCACACACCGCTACGGGCCTAAACTAACCGCCCTACTCAACAACCTCTTCCACCTTTCTATCACATCTCTCGCTCCTGTCGACAGCCTAGAATACGCTGACCCCTTTGCTGTCGATCCTTCTGGTTTTACCATTGCCGACGAGGAAGTTTACAACTTCGTCTCCCAGCAGGTTCCTGGCACTTTGCTGCCGCTCGACACTGTAGGTTTAGAGTACCCTAGTGTTAGCTTTTACTGCAGTGATCTTCACGCCGTTGCCTTGCAGAGGCCTCTTACCACCTTCATTGCACTCACTCGCGCCAAGGGCCATCTTACCATCTTCGATTTCAATGCCAGGATTGGTTCCTCCGCCTGACCATTCCAAATCCCTCTTTGTCCTTGCCATTGGCATCACCGTGGTGACCGCACTGTTTGTGCTTAAATCCCACACCTTCCCAATAGCAGGCGACAACATTCATCGCTTCCCATCTGGCGGCCAGTATAAAG
>NZ_QUDF01000034.1:0-1031 GCF_003477535.1 Eubacterium sp. AM05-23 | reverse complement strand
TACAGCGTGACTGTTTCGCCCTCAATGGCTGTAAGGTTTACGACCTCCTGCCCATCTGCATATCCTGTTCCTTCACCATCGGCTTTGGTGTTCCAGCCCGCAAAGGTATAACCGGTTTTGGTGTAGGCATTGGCGGTCAGATTCACTGCAAGGTCAAAGGCCATTGGCTGATCGCTCATGCTGCCGCTGTCGGCGGTATTACCGTCAAACGCCACCTTATAATCATTGGCGTGCCATTGAGCATACAGCGTTACGACATCTCCTTGGCCTGGTGTCAGATTCACCACACTTTGCTCGTTATTATAAGCGGTTCCGCCGCCATCGGGCTGGGTGTTCCAGCTGGTAAAGGTGTAGCCGGTTTTGGTATAGCCATTGATGGTCAGGTTCGCGGCCGTATCATAGGTCATGGCCTGATCTGGTGTGCTGCCGCCATCGGCTGTGTTGCCATCGAACTTGATGGTGTAAGTGTTGGCACGCCACTGGGCGTACAGGGTGACAACGCCTCCATCGTCGGGCGTCATATTTACGACCTCTTGTCCATTGGCATAGGCTATTCCTCCGCTGTCCTGCTGACTGTTCCAGCCGGTAAAGGTGTAGCCGGTTTTGGTGTAGCTGTTAAGCGTCAGGTTGGCCGCTGTGTCATAGGTCATGGCCTGATCCTGCGTACTGCCGCCGTCTGCGGTGTTGCCGTCAAATTTGATGGTGTAGCTGTTGGCACGCCACTGGGCATACAGGGTGACGGTTCCGCCCTCGATGGCCGTCAGATTTGTCACATTCTGGCCATTAGTATAAGCCGTTCCTCCCCCATCGGATTGAGTGTTCCAGCTGGTAAAGGTGTAGCCGGTTTTGGTGTAACCGTTAAGTGTCAGGTCAGCCGCTGTGTCATAGGTCATGCTCTGGTCGCTTGTGCTGCCGCCATCGGCGCTGTTACCGTCGAATTGAACGGTATAACTGTTAGCACGCCACTGGGCATACAGGGTAACGGTTTCGCCTTCGACGGCCGTCAGATTTATCACATTCTGTCCATCGGT
>NZ_QUDF01000033.1:0-1324 GCF_003477535.1 Eubacterium sp. AM05-23 | reverse complement strand
GCATAAGCTAGCTAAGAAAAAATAAAAGAACGAGGAGAAGGGTTATGTTAAAAGGAAACTTATTTGACACATTTTATTCAAAGGAAGATATCGAACTGATACACGAGAGCGTGCTGAGAGTATTCAACGAAGTCGGCGTAAAGTTTGAATACGAAGAAGCACTGGAACTGTTCAAGAAA
Source organism: Eubacterium sp. AM05-23 (assembly GCF_003477535.1). Classification (NCBI taxonomy): domain Bacteria; kingdom Bacillati; phylum Bacillota; class Clostridia; order Eubacteriales; family Eubacteriaceae; genus Eubacterium; species Eubacterium sp. AM05-23. The sequence continues at coordinate 1,145 of NZ_QUDF01000033.1, read as the reverse complement.
CACGGCGCCCGGGTTGAGGGAGACCTGGTATTCATTCCAGAGGAATTACTCAACAAAGCATTGAGCACCATCCCGGAATCATTTGAAATTGTGGGACCAGAAAGCAAGCTGGAAATCGGAATCGGCAAAGGCTTAGTGGTCGCGCCGACCAACGGCTGCCCGAACCTGGAAGACTGGGACGGCAACTACCGCCAGACCAATGCAGACGATCTGGAAAACTTCTACAAAATCATCAACACCAGCGATGTTTACGGCATCTCCAGCCAGGTAGCCGCCGATATCCCAGGCTTTGAGAACTGCCCGACCGAATCCGCCCTGGCCCAGATGGCCATGATGGCAAAATATTCCAGAAAGCCCATGTACAATATCTTAGGGATCACTCCGCACAACTACAAACGCGGCAACGCCCGAGAAGGCGCGCGGGAATGCGTCCAGCTGATCAAGAAATACATGGATAACTTCGACGATTACGTCTGCTACTCCGGCATGTGCGTGCTGCCGCCGCTGACCGTCGGGACCGACGCGCTGGAACACTACTTCGCCTTCGCCGAAGAAAAACAGCCCATCACCATCACCACCTGCTCCATGACCAATATGACCGCGCCGCCGTCACTGATGGGCTCCATCGTCGCCGACTTCGCCAACATGCTGGCCGTGGCCGTGATGATCCAGCTGATCGAACCCGGCTTACCGGTGATCTTAAGCCCATTCTCATCCGTATCCGATATGCGTGAAGTCCGGCTGATGACCGGCGCACCCGAATTCCTGATGATCATGTCCGGCCACATCGCCATGGGCGATTACTACCGCATCCCCGTCCGCTGCTCCGGCGCCCTGGCCGACGGCTTCACCTACGACTACCAGGCCGGCGTAGAAAGCACCCTGGGCGCCCTGGCCGTGGCCCTGTCCAACGCCTGCATCCTGCCCCATGCCTCCGGCGACCTGTCCAACTTCAACCTGCTCAGCTTCCCGAAATTCATGATGGACGAAGAAATGCTGCGCTACATGAAACGGCTCCACGACGGCGTGGCCATCTCCGAAAAGAAAGCCAACGTCGAGCTGATCAAAAAGGTTGGGCCACGCGGCGTATACCTGAAGGGCAGAACCCCCAAAGACTACCGCGAAGAAACCTACCTCACCAGCCC
>NZ_QUDF01000032.1:0-1555 GCF_003477535.1 Eubacterium sp. AM05-23 | reverse complement strand
AAAAAAGGCATGCTAAAAAGACCGGAGGAAAAAGGCCGGTCTGAAAAAGAGAAAAAAGCAAGGTGTTTATTCCAAGGTATCAACAAGTGTGGCCAGGTACTCCCGAACTTTTCCGTAATAAATGCGCAGAAACTTATTGGCACCAGCAGTCATGTAGACATGGTAGGGTTTGCCCTCAGCCCGTTTTTTATCCATGAACTGAAAAACAGGATCATCAAGAGGTGACTTTTTAATCAAGGTCTCCATGACTAAGAAAAGCGTTTTACGAAGTTTTGGGGAACCGTGTTTAGTGGCCGGATTACTTTTAGACTCGCGAGTTCCCGATTGATTGGCTTTTGGATCAACACCAGCAAAGGCAGTGAGGGCGTTTCTTTTGTGAAACCTTCGAACATCGCCGATTTCAGCCATGAGCTGCGGGCCAAGAGAATCGCCAACGCCATACATGGCCATGACCACCGGGTATTCCGGGAGCTGTTGTGCGAGGTCTTTCATTTCCAAACGAAGGGAAGAAGCCACTTTGGAAAGGGCGTTGAGTGACTGTACCGCCTGTTGAATGAGCATTTTTGTCAAAGAATCCTTTGGAAGGATTGCAATCTGTTCTTTAGAAGCGGCGTGGATTTCAGCGGCTTTTGCTGAAGAAAAGGAATAACCGTGACGCTTACACCACTTATGATAACGCTGTGTAAAGGCGTTTAAGCTTAAAGAACGGACACCCTCCACATGCCAGAAGGTGGTTGCAAAATCCACCCATTTCTGGTGACCATCCTCACGGACAGGACTCGTGAAAAGTGCGTTGACCCCCGGATAGGTTTGGTCTAAAAGGGAAATGAGATTGTTTTTAAGGGCCGTTTTGTTTTTCGTATAAAGGGCGTATTGGCGATTTAAAGTTTTTAATTGATAGCGAATGGTATCCATCGGCGTATACAGTCGTAATTCCGCCCAATTGTCAAGGCCATAACGGGCAATTTTAAGGGCATCGGCTTTATCCGTTTTCGCTTGGCGTAACGAGTTATTCCCATAATCTTTAATGAGCTTAGGATTGACCGCGCTGACAAAAAGACCCGCGGTATGGAGCATCAGAGCAATGGGCTCATAATAGCGTCCAGTATGCTCCAGAATGACCCGAGTTTCCCCTTCCAGGCTTTTCAGAGAGATCGCCAGCTTTCTGAGTTCACTGGAAAGATGAGAAACCGAAAAAGGTTTAAGAACCACTTGACCAAAGGGACGGGCAACGGCAACCATGCTTTTGCCTTTAGAAACATCAATACCAACGGTGTTCATAAAAAACTCCTTACCGATAGAATTTGGCAATCCAACCTACATCATTGCCGATTCAATCTGTTTGGTGACCCGGACCCACAAGAAGCGGTTCAACCTGCATAAAACGAACGCTGGAAATGAGCGGTTGACTGACAGACTTTTTAACGGACGTCTTAAAAAGAGTCCTTGGAGAAAGGCGTCAGGCCATTTTACTCATTTTACCAGTTAGGCAACAATGTGGTAAAGTCCTTAGCAGGCTGCTAAGCTACTTGCCGCAAATTTATTGTAACAGGAG
>NZ_QUDF01000031.1:0-1664 GCF_003477535.1 Eubacterium sp. AM05-23 | reverse complement strand
TTGGGGAGAGTTTGTGTCAAAAGTCCACCTAAATCCCCAAAATCGTGGTATAATTAATACATAATCTTAAAATAATCGGGAGGGTATTCTTATGGATTTCATTATTGGAAATAATCGTCATCAAGGGATGTTACTTCCAGACTGTATCGAGGATTATGTCGATGAAAATAATCCTGTACGTGTCATTGATGCTTATGTTGATACCTTAGATTTCGAAAATCTCGGATTTAATAAGTGGAAACCCAATCAAACAGGCCGCCCGATGTACTCGCCACGTGATCTTCTAAAACTTTATATTTATGGCTATATGAATCACGTGCGTTCTTCCAGGCGTCTGGAAATTGAGACCAAACGAAACCTCGAAGTGATTTGGCTGCTTCAAAAACTTTCCCCGGATCATAAAACCATTGCCCGCTTTCGCCAGCAAAATCCAACGGCACTTAAGAATGTCTTTAAAAACTTTGTACAGCTCTGTACCCAATGGGAGCTTTACGGTAAAGAACTGCTTGCGATTGATGGCAGCAAATTTAAAGCCTGGAATACCAAAGACCGCAACTTCACCAAAAACAAACTAAAGGATCGGATTCAGCATATCGAAGAAAAAATCGAAAGCTATCTTGATGCTTTAAATCAGAATGATGCACTTGAAAATCAAAGCACTTCTGAAATATCCAGCGATATAAGCGAAGTTATTCATCAGCTCACTGACCGCAAAACACTTTATGAATCTTTTTTAGCGGAGCTCGCTGAAAGCGACGAAACCCAAATTTCGCTTACCGATCCCGATAGCCGTCTGATGAAAACTAAAAACGGGCTTGATGTCTGTTTGAATATTCAAACCGCTGTCGACAGTAAAAACAAAATGATTGTTGAATTCACGGTTGAAAATCAAGCTCAGGATAAAAATTTAATGGGTCCTTTAGCTCAAAAAGCGGCAGATTTATTGGAAGTGCCCGCCATGACCGTCGTTGCAGATAACGGCTACGACAGTGTAAGTGATGTGGCTCAACTTTATCTCAGTGGTCATCGTCCTGTTGTTGCTGGAGGGGATTATGAATTTTGTATTCCTACAGATGCGGCAAATACTGAAAAGATTACCGACTATGATTCGAACGTTGCACGCGCGATTTATCTTCCAGAGCGTAATATTTTCATCTGTCCACTAGGAAAAGTGTTAAGGCCCTGTACTTATAATAAAAAAAAACATGTTGCCAAATACGATAATACACAAGCCTGTAGACACTGTCCTAAAAAATGTACAAAAATGCGCTATTACCGCGCCGAGCGTGTCATGAAACCGTCAGAATACACCAAGGCCTTCGATGATTCCGACTTATTCCTTCGAAAAGTTCACATCTTTCAAAATAAAGAGATCGTTCGACAAAGAAAGGCCATTGTTGAGCACCCCTTTGGAACCGTAAAACGCGCAATGGGCATCTCCTATCTTTTACTGAAAGGCAAGCAAAAGGTAGAAGGTGAGATTGCGCTTGCTTTTCTTGCCTTTAATCTTAAAAGAGCCATCCATATCATGGGAATCCAGCCATTAATCCAAGCAATCCGAGCATAGCGCTTCTTTTTTTGCTCTTTTTTCAAAGTTCAACCTTTACCCAGGGGTTTGGGGACGGAGTCACCAACAAGAGACTGTGTTTTGACACAGTCTGGGG
>NZ_QUDF01000030.1:0-2176 GCF_003477535.1 Eubacterium sp. AM05-23 | reverse complement strand
GACAGATTGGCACAAGTGGTCTACCGCACCGCCGGGCCCATTCTCTGCATCTGCTGGGCCAGACATATTTATTGTTTTGATAAACCAGTAGGGTTCCCCGCCCACATTGCCGATCTGACTGGCTGCCGCGTTGACCATGCTGCTGTTGTCCCCGCCGGTTGGAACGCGGCCAAGGAACCCTTGATTATTATATCAATGAGTATCCGCAAAAAAGATTTAAAGGAAAAACTTATGGGGAAGTCCGGGCAGCGGCTCTGCAAACCTCCGAACCTGTATCATATCCAATAAGACAGGCTGTCAGATACATAAAGTTTTGGACCGAAATCGAACAAAAGAAGCAGCAAGCAATATAAAAAATAACCAGCACTTCTAAGAATGCTGGTTATCATAAGCTCAATAATATAATTATTTTCTTTGTCTACTTGATAAGGGATCTATCATAATACGGTGCTTCGGGTAGTGGCATTTAGGTTTTCTGTTGCAAAGACAATGTCGGGCCTGCTGTTTCCTGTTCCTCTGGGGAAACCATGTCCAATACAGGCTTTAAGATTTTATCACAGCGCGCCTCAATATACCGGCCATAAAATTCTTTTTGTAGATCGGAGATATATGGGACTCCACCAAGAAACGCTCGGATTTGTTCCATGCCGATTCTCGGTACGATCCGCCGGATGGCTTCCTTGCAGTCCTCATACTCCATACTAGTCAAAAAATCATAGTAATTGATCTTTCGGCCGTTCTGCTTGATGGCAGAGGTGGGAAACTGATAGACACGGGCATTCAGCGCATCTTCATCTGCAAGAACCTCTTTCATGACCTTCTCGTCTGCCTGCGGTAACAGACAGCTTCCACAGTCGAACACCGGCGCCACATACGACTGACCGGAGGCGTCATCATAAAGAAATCCCCAGTTTCCGTTGTGACGGTCAAAATTTCCGAGAAGAGCGTCTATTACAAACACATCCCAAAAGTGTTTGGTCAGCATAGCGGGATCGACATACTGCTGTTTTTCCAATGCTTCCAGTATATCCGGAAGTTCTGTACCGTTGCCGTCCGATTCGGAATCGAGAATCGTGTTCTTAATGGAGCAAAAGTCAAAAAACCGCTTTCCGCCTGCTGTGAAATCCTTGCAGGCACACACGACCTTTTTCTTTGTTCCCACCTGATAGGTGCCGAGCAGCGTTTCCTGTGCTTTCACTCCCAACAGATTGAAGAGGCTGCTTGCGATATGCTCACTGATGCAGCTATTGGTATAGGACAGCGTTGTCGGCTTTCTCCCGCCGGAGGGCGGGAACTTCAGCATATACTGATTTCCTTTATACTCCACGGCGATTTTCTTGCCGTTTGCGCCGTTGTAGGCTCTGCCAGGTATCTTTGGGCAGGCTGTAAAGTCAATTCGTTCCATCATAGATTCCTTCCCCATAAATATTTCTTCCGCAGGTAATCGGCGTGCTCCGGCGTGATGACACCATCGCTGATCTCTGCCAGATTGATGCTGCCGTAAAGTTCTCCCCAATAACAGTCGAGCAGGTTGGACTTTTTGTGCAGAGCGTCTTTGTAGGCGTCCAGATCCCGCTGGAGATATTCGGGCAGTCCGCATTCATAGGCGCGTTCACGCTCTGTCTGCCGGATGCCTCCCTCCGCGAGCAGTTCCATTGTAACACCAAGCGCCTTTGCCAGCTTGTAGACCGTTTCGGCGGAACACTTTTCAAGTTTCGTTTTTCCGCTGCAGATATCGCTCAGCGTTGCGTGCGGGATACCTGCCTGTTCTGCCAGCCGGTACTTGGTCATGTGCGTCTGTTTTAACAAATCGTCAATGATCATTGTATCGTCACCTCTCACTTTATTATATCGGCATACCGAAACAAAATCAAGAGAGTTAGAAAAAATTTACGAAAGACTTTTTTTATTTCCCTGCTCTCGCCACCGGGCGCGTCAGGTTGATTGCCGTTGTAGTGGCATGAACCACGCTCATCATATTCACTCTGACAGAGGAACGTTATCCCTCCGTTTTCAGCGCTGCAATTCGCTTCTCATCCAGGTAATGCGTCGCGTATGTTCTCTCGATTTCTGCTCTGCCGCTCTTACTGAATTGCAGCCTTTTTACCGGCTGATGCCCCTGTCCATTTTTCTTCTTCATTCCCCATTGTTTATAGTATGTCTGCGAGGGCTTTAA